>NZ_CP141608.1:692500-695000 GCF_035581345.1 Pseudomonas sp. JQ170C | reverse complement strand
GACAGCGCCGCCATCGTTACGCCATTCGTGCAGGTCGGAACTTACCCGACAAGGAATTTCGCTACCTTAGGACCGTTATAGTTACGGCCGCCGTTTACCGGGGCTTCGATCAAGAGCTTCGCGTTAGCTAACCCCATCAATTAACCTTCCGGCACCGGGCAGGCGTCACACCCTATACGTCCACTTTCGTGTTTGCAGAGTGCTGTGTTTTTAATAAACAGTCGCAGCGGCCTGGTATCTTCGACCGGCATGAGCTTACGGAGCAAGTCCTTCACCCTCACCGGCGCACCTTCTCCCGAAGTTACGGTGCCATTTTGCCTAGTTCCTTCACCCGAGTTCTCTCAAGCGCCTTGGTATTCTCTACCCAACCACCTGTGTCGGTTTGGGGTACGGTTCCTAGTTATCTGAAGCTTAGAAGCTTTTCTTGGAAGCATGGCATCAACCACTTCGTCGCCTAAAGGCAACTCGTCATCAGCTCTCGGCCTTAAGATCCCGGATTTACCTAAGATCTCAGCCTACCACCTTAAACTTGGACAACCAACGCCAAGCTGGCCTAGCCTTCTCCGTCCCTCCATCGCAATAACTAGAAGTACAGGAATATTAACCTGTTTTCCATCGACTACGCTTTTCAGCCTCGCCTTAGGGACCGACTAACCCTGCGTCGATTAACGTTGCGCAGGAAACCTTGGTCTTTCGGCGTGGGAGTTTTTCACTCCCATTGTCGTTACTCATGTCAGCATTCGCACTTCTGATACCTCCAGCAAGCTTCTCAACTCACCTTCACAGGCTTACAGAACGCTCCTCTACCGCATCACCTAAGTGATACCCGTAGCTTCGGTGCATGGTTTGAGCCCCGTTACATCTTCCGCGCAGGCCGACTCGACTAGTGAGCTATTACGCTTTCTTTAAAGGGTGGCTGCTTCTAAGCCAACCTCCTAGCTGTCTAAGCCTTCCCACATCGTTTCCCACTTAACCATGACTTTGGGACCTTAGCTGACGGTCTGGGTTGTTTCCCTTTTCACGACGGACGTTAGCACCCGCCGTGTGTCTCCCATGCTCGGCACTTGTAGGTATTCGGAGTTTGCATCGGTTTGGTAAGTCGGGATGACCCCCTAGCCGAAACAGTGCTCTACCCCCTACAGTGATACATGAGGCGCTACCTAAATAGCTTTCGAGGAGAACCAGCTATCTCCGAGCTTGATTAGCCTTTCACTCCGATCCACAGGTCATCCGCTAACTTTTCAACGGTAGTCGGTTCGGTCCTCCAGTCAGTGTTACCTAACCTTCAACCTGCCCATGGATAGATCGCCCGGTTTCGGGTCTATACCCAGCGACTAAGCGCCCTATTAAGACTCGCTTTCGCTACGCCTCCCCTATTCGGTTAAGCTCGCCACTGAATATAAGTCGCTGACCCATTATACAAAAGGTACGCAGTCACCTAACAAGTAGGCTCCCACTGCTTGTACGCATACGGTTTCAGGTTCTATTTCACTCCCCTCTCCGGGGTTCTTTTCGCCTTTCCCTCACGGTACTGGTTCACTATCGGTCAGTCAGTAGTATTTAGCCTTGGAGGATGGTCCCCCCATATTCAGACAAAGTTTCTCGTGCTCCGTCCTACTCGATTTCATGACTAAGAGATTTTCGCGTACAGGGCTATCACCCACTATGGCCGCACTTTCCAGAGCGTTCCGCTAATCTCAAAGCCACTTAAGGGCTAGTCCCCGTTCGCTCGCCACTACTAAGGGAATCTCGGTTGATTTCTTTTCCTCAGGGTACTTAGATGTTTCAGTTCCCCTGGTTCGCCTCTTGCACCTATGTATTCAGTACAAGATACTCAGCTTATGCTGAGTGGGTTCCCCCATTCAGAGATCTCCGGATCAAAGTCTGTTTGCCGACTCCCCGAAGCTTATCGCAGGCTACCACGTCTTTCATCGCCTCTGACTGCCAAGGCATCCACCGTATGCGCTTCTTCACTTGACCATATAACCCCAAGCAATCTGGTTATACTGTGAAGACGACATTCGCCGAAAATTCGCGATTAAACTCACAAATTTTACCTTAGCCTGAACAACACCAGTGAAAGTGCTATTCAGTCTATCTTTCTATCACATACCCAAATTTTTAAAGAACGATTCTGAAAAAGTTCAGAAATCAATATTCGAGGCGAATATTCATTTCTAAGCTTTGACACGGTAGCAAGGGGTGGTGGAGCCAAGCGGGATCGAACCGCTGACCTCCTGCGTGCAAGGCAGGCGCTCTCCCAGCTGAGCTATGGCCCCAACAAGAAACTGGTGGGTCTGGGCAGATTCGAACTGCCGACCTCACCCTTATCAGGGGTGCGCTCTAACCAACTGAGCTACAGACCCAGTTAAGAGCTGTTACCGATATCGTCTTCTTCAATGAATCAAGCAATTCGTGTGGGAGCTTATAAGACAGCTGATGTCTGTCGATTAAGGAGGTGATCCAGCCGCAGGTTCCCCTACGGCTACCTTGTTACGAC